>NZ_KV821948.1:0-8613 GCF_001815785.1 Corynebacterium sp. HMSC056F09 | reverse complement strand
GGCATCTTTGGGTCTAAAAACGCCATCTGCCCTGAATAAAAGGCGTTTTTAGCCGTGAAAACGCCTTTTGACTGATGCCTTTTGCCAGGCGCCTTTTGTCAGATGCCTCCAGCATCTCGATGGAGGCATGCAGACGTTGCGCGTTGTTAGGGGAGCGAAGAAGCTAGTCGCGTTTCGCGAAGATACGTGCAGCGTTCTACGGAAACGGTCGTTGTGACCCGACCTAGGTTATAGGCGGGTGAGCAACGTCGCTCTTGGCGCTGCCGTCGGCGCGCCGACGAAGGTGTCGAGTATAGTCGACACCCTTTGTCGGCTTGCGGTACTAGAAGCGCTTGAGCATCACGTGGGCATCCGGGCGGCCCGGGACGTCGATGTCGACGAAGCCCTCGGATTCATATAGCTTGCGGGCACCGCTGTTCTCCGGCTCAATCCACAGCGATACCGCAGGAGCCTCTTGGGCTTCGGCCAGGTCGCAGGTGTTGCGCAGGAGGCGTCGTCCAGCGCCGAGGCCCCTGTAGCGGGACTCCACAGCAATGAAGAGCTCGGGGATTTCCTCCGGATCTAGGTCGGTGGCCCACTGGGACTCATCAAAAGGATCTGCCTCGGGGTTGCCGGTGTAGGCGGCACCCTTCGCTTCAGTGGTGTAGTAGCGCAGCCACGCACCACCGACGGGAACGCGGTGGCTGGAGACTGCGATGACGCCGCCGTCGACATGGGGAGACCATTCATCGATGTACAGCCCTACGTCAGGTGTGTGGAAATCCCCGATATGGGCGTCCTCGTCACCGAGGACATCGGCGAGGAAAAGGAGACGGGAGAGGTAGGTACGGTCGTGCTCCTTGGCCAACCGTACGCCGAACTCGGAATCGTTAACGCTCATGCCTTTCGAGGCTACTTGATCTCTGAATTTAGCTACTCACAGAGTGGCTCGAGGGGCGTTGGTGGATTCTCTATGGTCCAGAGAAGAGTACTCGTGGCGGTGGTGTGGCGTGTAACTCGCGGGTTCAGTAACTCCTCGACTTTCAAGATCGAGCGGAAGGCGTGAATAGCCTCCCTGCGACGTCGTGAGCTTATGAATGGCTCATTGTGGGCCGCGCGGTTTCTGACGCGATTGATTCGCGCTAGATGTTGTTCGACTTCCTTGCGGCGTGTGTGCGGCTCAAATGCCTTGTGCAGCGCAGGAATCCACAACAATTGCTCATGAGCTGCGTCTGTTAAGTGGCGCCAGAATCCAAAGGGGAGCTCGGCGACTAAAGCTCCTGGACTGACATGCTTCGTATGATTGCGTCGCAGAGCTTCCGCTATTGATTGCCGGTTCTTATCGTTCGAATCTATTTGTACTCCGTCGCGCATTCGGTGGAGAGGTGCATTCACTGGTGACTTGGGATCTATAAGCCAATGCTGGTCCCCCAGCCACCACCGTTCCAAAACAGTGTTATAAGAGTTTCTGAGCAGAACTTCGGCGTGTGAGGCGTCGTGGAGAAATGCCATCGCGACGCTGATGTTCCATTCATATAGTGCTAATGCGGCTTCGCCGTCTTGATGAGCAGCATGAAGAAATGGCTCCCAGCGCGGTGTTGAGAGCCATTGCGTAATCCACTGGCTATCCTGATGCGCCACTGCTGCATCCCCCCGGAGCGACAAGTCAGCACCCCGGTAAGTAGTACTCAGCAGGTCAGTGACCCAGAGCAGAGCTCCACCGGGGTATCACGTCATAGAGTAATTAACTGTGCTAATCGAGGCAAGGTTTCTAGCAGTTTTGTACTGCTCTCTGTCGGCAGGGAAGCGTTAGCGAACTACTTGATCTCCAGAATCGGCTCGCCCTTGTTGATCTGCGTGCCGGTGGATACCTTGAGGTCGGTCACGGTGCCGGACTTGTGGGCCTTGACGGGGTTCTCCATCTTCATGGCCTCGAGGACGACGACGACCTCGCCCTCTTCCACTTCCTGGCCTTCCTCGACGGCGACCTTGATGACGCTGCCCTGCATCGGTGCGGTCACGGTGTCACCGGACACGCTTGCCGACGCCCCCTTGCCACGACGCTTCTTCGACTTCTTGCGCTTGCTACCACCGCCCAAGAGCAGGTTGCCCGGCAAAGCCACCTCGATGCGGCGGCCGCCCACCTCGACGACGAACTTCTGGGCCGCCTCCTGCTCTTCGTCCTCGGCTGCTTCGGCGGGGTCGACGTATGCGGGGAGCTCGTTAACCCACTCTTCCTCGATCCACTTGGTGTAGACCGTGAAGTTGCCGTCCTCGGCGGTGAAGGCGGGATCGGTGAGGATGGCCTGGTGGAAGGGGATAACGGTGGGAAGACCCTCGATGCGGTACTCGGCCAGGGCGCGGCGTGCGCGCGCGATGGCGGTGGCACGATCCGGACCCCAGACGATGAGCTTGGCCAGCATGGAGTCGAACTGGCCGCCGATGACGGAGCCTTCACGTACACCGGAGTCCATGCGCACGCCCGGGCCGGAAGGCTCGGAGTAGGTGACGACGGTTCCAGGAGCCGGCATGAAGCCCGCGGCGGCGTCCTCGCCGTTGATGCGGAACTCGATGGCGTGGCCGCGCGGGGCGGGGTCCTCGGAGATGGAGAGCTCACGCCCCTCAGCAATGCGGAACTGCTCACGCACCAGGTCGAAGCCGGTGGTCTCCTCGGTAACAGGGTGCTCCACCTGGAGACGGGTATTGACCTCGAGGAAGGAAATGAGACCATCAGCGCCGACGAGGTACTCCACGGTGCCGGCGCCGTAGTATCCCGCCTCGCGGCAGATGCGCTTGGCCGATTCGTGGATGGAAGCACGCTGCTCATCGGTGAGGAAGGGGGCAGGGGCTTCTTCGACGAGCTTCTGGAAGCGGCGCTGCAGGGAGCAGTCGCGGGTGCCCATGACGACGACGTTGCCGTGCTGGTCGGCGAGGACCTGGGCCTCGACGTGGCGGGCCTTATCCAGGTAGCGCTCGACGAAGCACTCTCCGCGGCCGAAAGCGGTAACGGCCTCGCGGGTGGCGGATTCGAAGAGGTCCTTGATCTCCTCGCGGGTGTGCGCGACCTTCATGCCGCGGCCACCGCCGCCGAAGGCGGCCTTGATGGCAACGGGGAGGCCGTGCTCATCGGCGAAGGCTTCGACTTCTTCTGCGCTGGCGACGGGATCCTTGGTGCCCGGTGCCATAGGAGCATCAGCGCGCTCGGCGATGTGGCGGGCGGTGACCTTGTCACCCAGCTCCGCGATGGATTCCGGGGACGGGCCGATCCAGATCAGGCCGGCGTCGATGACGGCCTGAGCAAACTCGGCGTTCTCGGAGAGGAAGCCGTAGCCGGGGTGGATGGCGTCGGCGCCGGATTTGGAGGCGGCGTCGAGAATCTTGCCGAAGTCGAGGTATGACTCCGCGGAAGTCTGGCCGCCGAGTGCAAAGGCTTCGTCGGCAAGCGTGACGAATGGGGCATCGGCATCGGGCTCGGCGTAGACCGCTACGGATGCAATGTTGGCGTCGCGAGCCGCGCGGATAACACGGACCGCAATCTCACCGCGGTTGGCCACGAGGACCTTGGTGATGTTCTTGGTTTCAACTGCCACGGCAGGAACCCTCCTCCATGATTTGTGATAGGACTGCGTACTATTCTTGCACACCAAAACATGAGGATACCTTCACATCTTGGTTTCGTGTCAAAAAATAAACCCGCACCAGCGCGGATGCGGGCTTATATCGGCGTGTTGCTAGCGCTCAACGGGCATGCGAACCATGTTGCCCCATTCTGCCCACGAGCCGTCGTAGACACGGGGTGCCTCGAATCCGAGCAGGTACTTGAGGACGAACCAGGTGTGCGCAGCCTGGGCTCCGACGTGGGAGTAAAGGACGGTCTCCGTTGCTGGCTCGAGCTCGCCGTAGTTGACCTTCAACTCGCTCAGCGCGCGGAAGCAGCCGTTCGGGTAAATCGCGCGGTCCCACTCGAGGTTGATGGCGCCGGGAATGTGGCCGTGGGTCATTGTGGTGCCGTAGGCGGACTCACCGGCCCCAGTCTTGTGGGCGGCCTCGCCACAGAACTCCTCTGGGCTGCGGGTGTCAACCACCGTGGCGGAGGAGTCACGCAGCTCGTCGACGAAAATGCGCGAGGATTCCTCGCGGGAAACCTCCGGGTAGGAGGAAGCAGAAGGCTCGGGGACCATGAAGGAGGTGTCGCGTTCTTCGGACATCCAGGCGTCCCGTCCACCGTCGAGAAGCCGCACGTCCTCGTGGCCGTAGAGCTCGAAGACCCACAGCGCGAAAGCAGCCCACCAGTTGGACTTGTCGCCGTAGAGGACGACGGTGTCGTCGCGCTCAATACCCTTGGAGCGGAGGAGTGCGGTGAAATCCTCTGCGCTGATAATGTCCCTCGCTGTGCTGTCGAGCAGCTCAGTTTGGACGTTGATGCGGATCGCGGTGGGGATGTGGCCGATGTCGTAGAGGAGTGAGTCCTCATCAACCTCGATGACGTGGAGGCCGTTGATGCCCAGTCGCGCGGACAGCCACGGTGCGGACACGAGGCGCTCAGGGTGCGCGTATTCCTGGAAAGGGGGATTCGGGTCGAATTCGGCCACGGTCCACCTGCCTTTCTCGTTGAGGGGGAACGTTCGGTTCAACTCTAGCGTGCTGGGCGGACATGTGGTCACGGGGGAGGCGTATTTGTGGTGTTGGATACATTTCTTCTGCAGTTAGCGCTGCTGCACGTTCACTGGTTATAACAAGCGTGCAGGTCAGCGGCCAAAAAGTGCGGTACGCTTGCTTTTTATGCCTTTTCGGGGGTGCTTTTCTAGGTGAGCGCGAGGGTCCAACCTGGGTTATTTTAAGAAGTGACACTCACTAACCCCCTAGTGGAAGGGAATCACTGTGCACAAAGCAATCGTCGTCTTCGAGGTTGAGGGCGGATCCGATAAGCAGATCAACGGACACCGTAAGGACACCATGCCGATCGTCGACTGCATCAAGGATGCAGGTTGGCACGCCGAGGTCGTGTTCTACCGCCCTGAGTGGTCCGAGAAGCTCTTCGAGTATGTATCGGAGAACTTCGATGCCTACATCTCCCGCGTGAACCCGGGCAACATCCCGGGCGGTGAGAAGGGCTACTTCGATCTGCTCACCAAGGTGTCCGAGGCCGGACTGGTCGGCATGTCCACCCCGTACGAGATGATGGCCTACGGCGCTAAGGATGCCTTGGTCAAGCTCAATGACACGGACCTGGTTCCGGCTGACACCGCCGCCTACTACGACGTCGAGTCCTTCCACAAGACCTTCCCGACCTCGCTGTCCTACGGTGAGCGCGTGCTCAAGCAGAACCGTGGCTCCACCGGCTCCGGCATCTGGCGCGTGCGCCTTGCCGACGAGAAACTGGCCGAGTCCGTCGAGCCGGGCATCGCACTGCCGCTCGACACCAAGATCAAGTGCACCGAGGCTGTGGACAACCACACTGAGGAGCGCGAGCTCGGCGAGTTCATGGACTTCTGCGACCAGTACATCGTGGGTGACAACGGCATGCTCGTGGACATGCGCTTCATGCCGCGCATTGTTGAGGGCGAGATCCGCATTCTTCTGGTGGGCCCGGACCCGGTCTTCGTGGTGCACAAGAAGCCGGCTGAGGGCGGCGACGCCTTCTCCGCCACCCTGTTCTCCGGTGCCAAGTACACCTACCAGAAGCCGGAGGAGTGGCAGGAGCTCGTCGACATGTTCGCTGAGGTCCGCCCGGTCATCGCTGAGAAGCTCGGTGGCGACAATATCCCGCTGATCTGGACCGCGGACTTCATGCTGGCTGACGGCGAGAACGGCGAGGACACCTACGTCCTTGGTGAAATCAACTGCTCCTGCGTGGGCTTCACCTCTGAGCTGGACATGGGCATCCAGGAGAAGGTGGCTGCTGAGGCCTTCAAGCGCGTGGAGGCCAAGCACGCCTAAGCGCGTTGCTGCGCACTAGTCTTTGAGCACAAGCTTGTGATTGTTCCCCCGCCTGCGGCGGGGGAACTGTCGTTTTCTGGGGCGTGTTCCCCAAGCCGCGCTGCCGGTGAGCGAGATCTCAGGTACGTTCGGAGGGGTAAAAATTACGCCAGTGTAGTGCTGTAGCGCGCTGCGAATTTCGATGATTCTCCGAAAGGTCTAACGAAAAATGACGAACCCCAACCAGTTTGGTGAGAACGGCGATAACAGCGATAACCACGTCAACGGTTCCAGCGGTGAGAACGCCGGGAACAACGGTTACGGCAGCTTCGGCGGTTACGATAACTCCCAGTCAGGCAACGATGACGCTGCGTCCGCGTGGGGTAGCCAGGCATCGAACTCCGGTTTCGGCTGGGGTGGCCAGGCAGGATACGGCGACTACTCCGAGGGCTCCGCCGACTCGTCTGGATTCGGTTATTCCGCTCCCCAGGGTGCGCAGCCGGATGCTGAGAATCGCGTCTTTGACGCGTCCGGTTCGGGCTTTAATGCGTCCTCCGATTCCGCCGCGGACTCGGCGTACGATTCGGCGAAGAACAGCACGGAGTCTGGCACCGAGCACGCTTCTGGTTCCTCTGTCCCTGCTTCCGAAACCTTCGGTGGGCAGGATTCCCAAGCCTCTCACGGTACCTTTGGCGCTTCCTACGGCTCCTACAATGCCGACAGCGACGCGGGTGCGGCGCAGAACTCGAGCGCCGAGCATAACTCTGGGGCCGATCACAACGCTGGCGCTGATCACAACGCTGGCGCTGATCACTCTGCGGACTCCGTGAACTCGAACCAGAGCTATGGCGGCCAGAACTACGGTAATCAGGGCTACGACAACCAGGGTTATGGCAGCCAGGGATTTTCTAACCAGGGCTATGGCTACGGCACCCCGTCGGAGTCGCACCAAGACCATGGCTTTGGTCAGCAGTCGGGAGAGGGCTTTGGAACCACGGCTTCCCACTCAACCTCCGGCTTTGGTGGCTACCCCCAACAGAACCAAGGATTTGGGGCACAAGGCCAGCAAGGTTTCGGCGCCCAAGAACAGCAGGCTTTCGGCACGCAGGATCAGCAGGGCTTTGGTCAGCAGAACAACTCGCCCTTTGCCGCCTCCCCGCAGCAGGACTACCCACAGCAGAATTCACAGGGCGGCAGCCCCTCCAAGGGCGCTGGCTTCTTCAAGGCGCTGTTTGACTTCTCCTTCAATGACTTCGTCACCCTGAAGTTCTCCTCCTTCATCTACCTGCTGCTCGTCATCGTGGCAGGGGCAGCATGGGCGGGAATGATCCTCTTCTCCTTCTTTGCTTTCACTGACAGCTTTCTCATCGGAATCTTGACGTTCCTGGGCGCTGTCATCGGTGGCGGAATCGCGTTCCTTTTCTACGTCATTCAGTTCCGTTTGATCTTGGAGTTCTTCGTGGCGAACATCCGCACCGCGCAGAACACCGGAGACCTTGTCTCTCAGGCGGATGGCGATAGCGATAAGGAATAGGTGGTCTCACGCGCTGCGCTTTTCGCAGACACGCTAATCCCGCGGCCTCACATTCGAGGTCCGCGGGATTTTTACATGTAGGAGGGGCTGTCTGAGAATTCCGGTAGCCACCACAGTTGGTTTCAGTCGTATGGTTCAGGTCAGATGGTTCATGTGCCCCCAAACAAACCATCTGTGGCCTCCTAGATGGTTTACTTGCCCCCAACTAAACCTTTTGAGTAGAACCAGGTGACTAGAACCATGTGCTTAATCCAGTAGCGTAGCGACGCACTCGGGGTCGGCATCGGAGAGCATCTGGCGGATGCGGTCATATTCTGCGTCCTCACCGATGGCCTTCGCGGCATGGCCCAGTGCGGCAATCGCGCGCAGTACGCCTTGGTTTGGTTCGTGAGAGAAGGGGACAGGGCCCCAGCCCTTCCACCCATTGCCGCGCAGGCGGTCGAGGCTGCGGTGGTAGCCGGTGCGCGCATAGGCGTAGGCGGTGATGAATGCGGTGGGCTCAGCGCCCTTGTTCTTGTCTAGTTCTTGCTCCGCCAGCAGCGCCCAGAGCAGCGGGGAATCTGGGTGGGCGACAATTCCCGCGGTGAGATCAGCGGTGCTGTCAGCACCCGGATCGGCGGGCAGATTGATGGGTGGGGGAGCGAGCATGTCTTTCATTTCCATGCCGCCCCACTCTAGCCATGTGGCAGTGAGGCCACCAGAGGGGGCGAGCTTGGATACGACTAGTCGAGGCTAAGGCTGGGGTCCGACTGGCGCCGCGAAGGCTTTGAAGCGTTCGTATACGTCATAAGGGTTACTCGAGAACTGGGAGGGAATTGAACTCGGTTGCTTTAGGTAGTGCGCGTAAGACTGAACCCGCCACTATCAAGCAAGAGATAACCGAGCACAGAACACATAGTGCCATGCTTGCCTGAAAACCAATTGCAGAAAGAAGAACGCCTGCGCTGGTGGAGGCGATGATTGGAAGTAGTCCCATCATTAGGCGTGCTCCTGCCGAGCACTTACCTATCTTTTCAGGGGGTGCAGATAACGCAAGTAGTCCACCAGAGTACGAGTTACATGCGATCGAGGGAATGACGATGAAAAATGCTGCGACTGCGATAAGCGGCCAATAATGGGAAAACACGAGAAGAAATATGTACCACATTAATGGCTCTTCCGGTTTCGGGGTGCGTAGCGGG
>NZ_KV821947.1:16163-16372 GCF_001815785.1 Corynebacterium sp. HMSC056F09 | reverse complement strand
TGCTCCCCGCGTGAGCGGGGATGAGCCCAGCAGCCACCGCATGACCACCAGAAGCCTGCGGTGCTCCCCGCGTGAGCGGGGATGAGCCACCGCCCACCCTTTGCCGCTGTAGCCCTGCGGGGGTGCTCCCCGCGTGAGCGGGGATGAGCCGAAAACCGTTGACCGCATGAATGCCATGGCTAAGTGCTCCCCGCGTGAGCGGGGATGAG
>NZ_KV821947.1:15730-16063 GCF_001815785.1 Corynebacterium sp. HMSC056F09 | reverse complement strand
TGCTCCCCGCGTGAGCGGGGATGAGCCGCTGCCGTGGAGCATGGTGTCTGATGATGGGCTGTGCTCCCCGCGTGAGCGGGGATGAGCCCCCAATCCCAGCTAGTGCCAAGAACCTCAGTGAGTGCTCCCCGCGTGAGCGGGGATGAGCCGTCAACGGCTACACCGAAGCAGACCGCCCATTGGTGCTCCCCGCGTGAGCGGGGATGAGCCCGTGATTTGGATTCAGCCCGGTGGTGAGAAGTTGTGCTCCCCGCGTGAGCGGGGATGAGCCGAGCTTTGCCACACCTTCGCGGTCTAGGTGGAAGTGCTCCCCGCGTGAGCGGGGATGAGCCG
>NZ_KV821947.1:15297-15630 GCF_001815785.1 Corynebacterium sp. HMSC056F09 | reverse complement strand
GTGCTCCCCGCGTGAGCGGGGATGAGCCCAAAGACTGCCGCTGCGGGTCCCACCACCTCGCGTGCTCCCCGCGTGAGCGGGGATGAGCCGGATGAAACCACCGGCAAGGTCACCATCACTGAGTGCTCCCCGCGTGAGCGGGGATGAGCCCCCAAACAACGCTAGTAAGGAGCGTGAGAGCTAGTGCTCCCCGCGTGAGCGGGGATGAGCCGCCCTTGGCCGCCAGCCACGCGCCCTCGTTGACGTGCTCCCCGCGTGAGCGGGGATGAGCCCCACATCCGCCAGTGGCGGCTACGCTACCCAGAGTGCTCCCCGCGTGAGCGGGGATGAGCC
>NZ_KV821947.1:0-15197 GCF_001815785.1 Corynebacterium sp. HMSC056F09 | reverse complement strand
GCTCCCCGCGTGAGCGGGGATGAGCCCCCAGAGTGGATGGGTGAAATCACCAGCCTCGGTGCTCCCCGCGTGAGCGGGGATGAGCCCTCGAGTGAACCGCTCCGCGTGCCCACGATGACGTGCTCCCCGCGTGAGCGGGAAGTACTTGGTTCAGGAAATTATTCCTTTCGAAATAGCAATTCCTTGCTCCTCATGCTTTTCAGTGTTGGGGGGTTCAATTTTCATGCTGCCTCTGTAGGCTTGCTTTCGGAACCGCAATACAGTCATCGAGTACCTCCCGTTGCGCTAGGGTCAGTATCTGTGATTCAGGACGTCGACCCGCTCATCCATTCCCTGTACCAGGTCTTTGACCTCATTGGTGTGGTACTCAACGGCATCATCGGTGGCACGATTGCGCGCCGCAGGAAATTCGACATCATTGGCTTCGTCTTTCTGGCGCTCTTTTCGGCGCTGGCGGGCGGCATGATTCGTGACATGCTGATCTCTCATGGCCCAGCAGCCGCTATTTCTGATCCGTGGTATCTCACTCTGGCATGCGTGGGTGCGCTTATTGCTTTCTTGATGGACCTCAAAGGCAAGGTCTGGGAGATCTTCCTTGAGCACGCGGATGCTGTCATCTTGGGTGTGTGGTGCACGACTGGCTGTGTGAAGGCGCTGGCCTACGATATGCCGTTTATTGCCTGCGTCTTCTTAGGTGTTCTGACTGCAGTGGGCGGCGGTATGGTGCGCGATGTTGCTTCCGGGCAGATTCCCTCGGTCTTTGGCGGCAGCCCGCTGTATGCCGTGCCGGCGGTACTTACCGGAATCGTGATGGCTTCCTTCGCACACTTCGATAAGTTTGCCCTCGGTATGATCGTCTCGCCCTTCGTGGGCTTTGGCCTGGCAGTTACGGCGTATTGGCGCGGGTGGGTGCTTCCGCGAGCAGGTGTAGCGCCCCTGAATTACACTGCGGCGCAGGTGGCATCGATCGCGCGGAGAGCCGAAATTAGGGGTTTTCGGCGTGGCCGCAGAAAACGTAAATAGGTTCTCGCGGGATTTGAACCTATCACTTGCGCAATACGGTCAGTTCCACGCAGCCCCCGAAGGCTCTCGTCCAGCGCTTTCTCGATATGTTCCTTCGCTTTTCTCCATACGTGTCATCGCACCGTCGAACCATGTACGGTGCCCGGGGCGCGCAGCTGCCCGCCTCGCTGCTCGGTCCGCAATAGTGCTTTCGGACTATGATCTTTACGCCGCTTAACCTGCTTCTCGATCACCTCTCGGGCGACTGCCACCGCGTGATGATCATGTGTCTTAGGAGTGCCCGATTAATCAATTTAATCCTCACCCCGTTTCAAGGTCTTGATTTCGGCTTCTAGAGCTTTCATGTCTATTTCGTTGACCTTAGAATCGAGTTGGGGTTGGTAAGCATCCCATTCTTCCTCGGCTTTGTGTACTGCCTGCTCGTGTTTCCTCTTCCCATATCCTTTGAGGACTTCGCGTTCGTTGAAGATGAGCCAGGCTTCCGTTTTTCCACCCAATCCTTCAAGAGCATGGTTTTCCCATCTCGGCTTGGTCTTCTGCATAGTCCAAATACATTGTGGTGAGCCTGCGCATACGCCTAGCTTCGTCTTCGTTAAGGAAGTTTTTCGCAATGCCCATGTCGCTTTTGTGGGGGCGATTCTCCGCCCCACGTCGTGAGCCCGGCGTATGGCTTAGTGTGGTCTGCGCGTTCCCAGATTAGCTCTGCTGCGGTTCGGCCGTGGGGGCGAAGTGGAGTCTGTTTTGAATCCCTGCGAAGAATTGTTGGACTTCTTTAAATGATTTCTTTTCCTGGTAGTCAGCGCTGGTTGCGGCTATGACGTCACAGATTTTGCGGAAAAATTGGCGTTCGGAGACCCGAATCTCTCGAATGGTTTCAAGTAATTCGTCGAAGTGGGTGTCAGCACCATCGTTTTTGAGTTTTTGAGCGTCGATGGCAAAGCCTTTGGTGAGGTATTCCCGTAGAACTTCTGTGGCCCATTTTCTAAATTGCGAGCCGCGTGGACTTCGTACGCGGTAGCCAACGGCGAGAATCATGTTTAGGTTGTAGTGATTAACGGACCTGGTTTGACCTGGTACTTTCAAAAGTTGTTTGAAAGTAGCTTCTGCACCTAATTCGCCTGAGCGTGTGATTGACTGAATATGGTGCGAGACGGAAGCTGTGGTGACGTCGAAGAGATCGGCCATCTGCTTCTGGGTGAGCTAGGCGTCGTTGTCTTTTAGTTGGAGTCTTACGTGTGCTTTACCATCTTGGGTGGGGTACATAGCGACTTGGTCGGGGGTAGTCACTGGTATCCTCTCCTCGATTTTCTCGTTCTTCCTGCTTGTTCAGTGACGAGTCGGCAGCGAATTTGTCCGGCTCGTGGTCAAGCTCGCGGACAGCACTGTCATCCTCATCCTGCAGTGAAACAGAGGCACCGGACATGGGGGTCAAGATACGGGATATCTTCACGTTCGACCACGTGGTCAAAGGTTTCTGCTCAGTGGGCGAGTATATTATTGATGCGGCGCGCTACATCTGCGATTACCTGTTGGTCTGTAAGTGCCCGGAGCGGTTTCCACAGGTTCCGAAGTATCGCCAGCGCAAGAACCCGCCACCTGCATGGAAACAGGTAGACGGGCTGTGCGAATTGGCTTCCCCACCAGGACTCGAACCTAGAATGACGGTACCAAAAACCGTAGTGTTGCCGATTACACCATGGGGAAACTGCGCACACTGTAGTGAGCGCTGGGGGACATGTTACCTGACGGGTGCACACGAGACCTAAACAGGTGGCCGACCTTCGCGTTGCTGCCGGCGCTCTTGGCTGGTGAGGGCGATGTCCGGTGGGGGAGATACAGTAGAAGGCATGGTTCGACAAAGGATGACCGGGCGTGAGCGCCGAGAGCAGTTGATCTCCATTGGGCGCGCGGCCTTCGCGGAACGCGGCTTCGATGGTGCCAGCGTGGAAGACATCGCCGCGCGCGCCGGCGTGTCCAAGCCGGTGGTCTATGAGCACTTCGGCGGCAAGGAAGGCCTGTACGCCGTCGTCATCGACCGTGAGCTCGTGGCACTGGAGAAGGTCGTCACGGAATCACTGCAGACGGGTTCGTGGCGCCAGCGCATCGAGCAGGGCGTGGTGGCACTGCTGACGTACGTGGAGGAGGAGACCGATGGTTTCTTAATCCTCGTGCGTGACTCCAAGCCGGGGGAGGAGCGTAGCTTCTCCACGCTGTTGAACACGGCGGTAAATCAGATTGCGCACATCCTCGGTGAGGCCTTCGAACACCGCGGTCTCGACCCCGAGCTGTCGGTGCTCTACGGCCAAGCGCTCGTCGGCATGGTGGCCACCACGGCCCAGTGGTGGCTAGATGAACGCGAGCCTTCGCGCGAGACAGTCGCAGCGCACATCGTCAATTTGTGCTGGAATGGTCTTTCCGGCATGGAAGCAGCACCGAAGTTGAAGGGAGCCAAGTAGGTGGCAACGCCGATGCTGGGCGGGCTGCTCAAAGTAGCCGCCTCAGATCCGAAACTCAAAGGTCTCGCTACTCAAGTGGGCACACCGTCGCTGCACATCACGGGCATCGACCAGGCCCGCCCCTGGGCCATTGGAACGCTGGCGCACCACGCGCCGGTGCTGGTGGTGACTGCCTCCGGGCGTGAGGCGGAGGACCTCACCGCGGAGCTGGCAGCCATGCTGGGGGATAAGGTCGCCTACTTTCCCGCGTGGGAGACGTTGCCGCATGAGCGGCTGTCGCCGGCCCCGGATATCGTCGGCAAGCGCGCGCGTGTGCTCGACCTAGTGGGGGCGGGCAAAGCCCAAGTGGTGGTGACCTCTGCCCGCGGGTATTGCCAGCCTATCCTGAGCAAAGTGGAAGGCCGCGAGCCCATCTTCCTGAAGGAAGAAGCTGAGCACGAGCTCTCACAGATCCTTTCGGAGCTGGAGTTTCGCGCCTATAAGCACGTGGATATGGTGGCCAAGCGCGGTGAGTACGCCACGCGCGGCGGCATTCTCGATGTGTTCCCAACCACCTCGGATTACCCGGTGCGCGTGGAGTTCTGGGGCGATGAGATTACGGATATCCGCCAGTTCTCCGTGGCCGATCAGCGAGCCATCCCGGAGATTGAGGTCGGCGAGGTCGCCATCTATCCCGCTCGCGAGCTGCCGATTACTAATGAGGTTGCCGCACGCGCCCGCGAACTGGCGCAGAAGTTCGGTGGCAACGCGGCGCTGGCAGAACTGCTGACCAAGGTAGGCGAGCACATCCCGGCCGACGGTATGGAGGCCTTGCTGGCCGTGCTAGCTGACGACCCCTTTGTCACCCTCCCCGAACTCCTCACGGCGGGGACGCACGTGGTGCTCGTGGCGCCGGAAAAGATCCGCACGCGCATTGCGGACCTGGAATCCACCGATGCGGAGTTCTTGGCCGCTGGCTGGGAGGCCGCCGCGATGGGCGCGGATGGTCCGCTGGCTGCCGAGGGCTTGGATACCTCGGCGTCGAGTTACCGCTCCTATGAGTCGCTTGAGGCGACGTGCCGGAATATCGAGGCCCCGCTGTGGACTTTTGCCCCTCCGGGGATGTTCGTTGCCGCCGAATCGGAGACCCTGCCGCTGGACTTTGAGCCCGGTCCTACTCCGCGCGGTGATATCTCAGAGATTGATGCCATGATGGCGCAGCTTCTAGCGCACACCACCGCTGGTGGGCGGGCTGCGTTTATTGCTCCTGCCCAGGGTGCGATTAAGCGCATGGTGGAGCGTTTCGCGGAGAAGGGCATCCCTACCAAGGTGGCGACGCCTGGGTGGGAGCCGAGCCCCGGTGAGGTCACCCTCTACCAAGCCTTGTCCCATGCAGGTCTGGTGTTCCCGAAGGTACGCAAGCTGAAGGATGCTGAGGCGCTGCCGCTCGTCGTCATTACGGAAACTGATCTGACGGGCAACCGCGTCGGTGATATTGCGGGTGCGAAGCGTCGCCCAGCAAAGCGCCGCAACCGCGTGGATCCCCTCGCCTTGAAGCAGGGGGATTACGTGGTGCATGAGACCCATGGCATCGGCAAGTTCCTCAAGATGGCCGAGCGCACCGTACAGTCCGGTGATGAGACGTCGCGCCGCGAGTACATCGTGCTGGAGTATGCGGCGTCCAAGCGCGGCCAGCCGGCCGACCAGCTGTGGGTGCCCATGGATTCGTTGGATCTGTTGAGCAAATACACCGGCGGTGAGGCACCGACGCTGTCCAAGATGGGCGGCTCGGATTGGAAGAACACCAAGAAGAAGGCGCGCGCCGCAGTGCGCGAGATCGCCGGTGAGTTGGTGGAGCTTTATGCCAAGCGCCAGGCAGCACCGGGCCACCAGTTTGGGCCCGATACGCCGTGGCAGGCGGAGATGGAGGATAATTTCCCCTTCGTCGAGACTGAAGACCAAATGCTGGCCATCGATGCCGTCAAGCAGGATATGGAATCCACGGTGCCGATGGACCGCGTGGTCGTCGGCGATGTGGGCTATGGCAAGACCGAGGTTGCGGTGCGCGCGGCCTTCAAGGCCGTGCAGGACGGTAAGCAGGTGGCGGTCCTCGTGCCCACGACTCTGCTGGCGCAACAGCACGCCGATACCTTCCGCGAGCGCATGCAGGGCTTTCCGGTGGATATTGAGGTCCTCTCGCGCTTTACCTCGGCCAAGGAGTCCAAGGAGATTCTCGCCGGCTTGGCGGATGGTTCCGTGGACATCGTCATCGGCACCCACCGCCTGCTGCAAACGGGCGTGCAGTGGAAGAACTTGGGCCTCATCGTGGTGGATGAGGAGCAGCGCTTCGGCGTGGAGCACAAGGAGCACATCAAGGCGCTCAAAGCCAGCGTGGATGTGCTCACCATGTCCGCGACACCGATTCCACGCACCTTGGAGATGTCCATGGCGGGCATCCGTGAAATGTCTACGATTTTGACGCCTCCGGAGGACCGTCACCCGGTCCTGACCTATGTGGGCGCGTATGAGGATAAGCAGGTGGCAGCGGCCATCCGCCGCGAGCTGCTGCGCGACGGCCAAGTTTTCTTCATCCACAACAAAGTCGCCGACATCGAAAAGAAGGCCCGCGAACTGCGGGACCTGGTGCCGGAGGCGCGCATCGTCGTCGCACACGGCCAGATGAACGAGGACGTGCTTGAACGCACCGTCCAAGGTTTCTGGGACCGCGAGTTCGACGTGCTGGTATGTACCACCATCGTGGAGACCGGTCTGGATATCGCTAATGCGAATACCCTCATCGTGGAAAACGCCCACCACATGGGTCTATCCCAGCTCCACCAGCTGCGCGGGCGCGTGGGCCGCTCCCGCGAGCGCGGCTACGCCTACTTCCTCTACCCGAAGGGCGCCACGCTGACGGAGACCTCCTATGACCGTCTGGCCACCATCGCCCAGAACAACGATCTGGGCGCGGGCATGGCCGTGGCCATGAAGGACCTTGAGATGCGCGGTGCCGGCAACGTGCTGGGCGCGGAGCAGTCCGGCCACATCGCCGGCGTGGGCTTCGACCTCTACGTGCGCCTTGTCGGTGAGGCGGTGGAGACCTTCAAGGCGCTCGCGCGTGGGGAGACCCCCGTGGTCACGGACGAAGGGCCGAAGGAAATCCGCATCGACCTGCCGGTGGACGCCCACATCCCGGAGTCCTATATCAACTCCGAGCGCCTGCGCCTAGAGGTTTACCGCAAGCTCGCAGCCTCCAAAGACAACGCGGACCTGGCACACGTGGTGGAGGAAATGCAGGACCGCTACGGCCCCGTTCCGGAGCCGGTGGAACGCCTTCTCGCCGTGGCCCGCCTGCGCCACCAGGCCCGCCGGGCTGGGGTCAGCGACATCACGGTGCAGGGCACGCGCATCAAGGTCCACCCGGTGGAGCTGGCGGATTCGAAACAGGTACGCCTCAAGCGCCTCTACCCGGGCTCCAACTACCGTGCGGCGGCTAAAGCAATCCAGCTCAGCTTCCCCAAGGCAGGACGGAATGTCACAGACCCCAAGCTGCGTGACATTGAGCTGCTGCAATGGGTGGCGGATTTCCTAGCGTCGATGTTTGAACTCGAGCACGTTGACGTCAGTGGTGCTAAGACTAAGAAAAACGTCATTAGCGTAGGAGAGAAGTAATGGACGCCGCGAACAACCGCCTTGGCTATCCTCGGGCGAATCAACGGATCGTCATGGTGGCGGTGTGGATGTTCGCGGCGTTGATCAGCATCCCCGTCTCGCTGGTCATAAAGTTCAGCGGTGAGAACGGCGGCTGGCTCACCTTCATGTTGATGATGTTTGGGGTAATCCTGGTTGGTGTCTGGGTGTTGCTTGGGCTGCTGCCGCTCTTTATCCGCAGTGATTACGAGAGCAAGCTGGAGTGGGCGTGGGTGTCCATGGCCCTGGTGTTCATCGGCTTCATCCTGGGCAACGCCAACCTGCCGGATTTTGGAGACATCGGACCGGCCACCGTACCGACGTGGTGGTTTGGCAACGAGGAAGCGGCCACAATCACCGGCGGCATCCTCCTCGTTATCAGCGGCATCGGCCACGTGATGTGGCTCGCAAGCTGCATCACGTACGCGGTGCTCTCGCACCGCTCAGCACCTGAGGTGTTCTAGAGAACGAGGCGCCCGGTGCCCAAGCCCCACACTGCGGCGACAGCGCCGACAATCACCAGCGCCACAACGCACCATTCGAAGGTGTTAAACACGCGCTCCTTCTTGTGCAAGCGTGTGGCCACGTAAGGGATCATGCTCGGGACCACAGCCAGCGCGCCAAGCAGCACGTAGACCGGGTCGGCGGCGTAAATGAGCCAGACGGAATAAATGAAGGCGACGAGGCCGATGTAGAGGTGGCGGCGGTTGTCGCGGCGGCTCACCTCCGGGCCAGACAAGTCGAAGCGCACCCCGGCATGCGGGTGGGTTAGCCCCTTGCCGCGCACCGCCAAGAGCACCAGGTACAGCGAGGAGAAGATGTAGGGCAGCAGGTACATGATGGTGGCCAGCTGCACCATCGCGTTATAGGACGTCTCGTTGAGGAAGAAGACGATGACGAAGAGCTGAATCGTCAGCGTAGAAATCAGCTGCGCTACCCAGGGCGCGCCGGCGATGTTCACAGTGCCGATCTTGCGGGGGAGAAGACCATCGACAGCCATCATGACGATAGGCTCCGCGCACAGCATCTGCCAAGACACATAGGCGCCGAGCACGGAAAGGCACAGGCCCAGGGAGATGAGCGCGCCGCCCCATTCGCCGACCGCGGCGGTGAGCACGGAGGCCATCGAGTTATCCGGAAGCGCTGCGAGCTCCTCCTGGGTAAGGACGCCGAAGCTCAGCGTGGACACAGAGACCAGCAGTGCCAAGACGCTGATGAAGCCGATGACGGTGGCGCGGCCGACGTCGGCACGCGTGCGAGCCTGCTTGGAGTAGACCGAAGCGCCCTCTACGCCGATGAAGACCCACACGGTGAAGAGCATGATTCCCTGCACCTGCTCAAAGAGGGACTTATCAGAAGCCTTGCCCCAGATATCCAGGGTGAACTTGTCCCAGCTAAATCCCACGAAAGCGAGGATGACGATGAAGGCCAGGATGGGCACGATCTTGGCCACGGAGGTGACCATGTTCATGATGGCCGCCTGCTTAATACCGCGGGCCAGCACCGCAAAAATACCCCACGACAGCAAAGACACCGCAATGGCGGAAACCCAGCGGTGGTCGGCGTCAAAGAGGGGGACGTAGTGGCCGATGGTGTTGAAGAACAATGTGGCGTAGCCGACCTGGGCCATCACGGAGCCCAGCCAGTAGCCCCAACCGGAGGTGAAGCCGATGAAATCACCTAAGCCGGCGCGTACATAGGAGTACACACCGGAGTCGAGGTGCGGCTTGCGGTGCGCCAGGATTTGGAAGACGAAGGCGACGGAGAGCATGCCCACGCCGGCGATGAGCCAGCCGATGAGCATGGCGCCCGGGCCGGCGACGGAGGCGATGTTTTGCGGGAGAGAGAAGATACCCGCGCCCACCGTGGAACCGATGATGAGCGCGACAAGCGTCCACAGCGTCACGGAGTGCGTGCGCGGCGATTCGGTGAGATTGGAAGTGGTCATTGGTTAAAAATACCCCTTAAGGCGGGCTTTTGTGCAACTGCAGCGAAAGCTCATGGAGCCCGGGACCTATACTCGTTGCTTATGACTGTCCTGTTGTTAGATCCGCGCTGGCCCACCCTAATCCCTCTAGAGGCCGTTGGAAAACTGCAGGGACCTGTTGTTTTTACCGATGAAGTACCGGTGAAGGTGCGGTGGAATTTCGACCAGCTCCTGTGCGGTGAGGATCCGGCGGGCCACGGTGTTGTGGTGAGCACAGATCCGTCCCACCCGCAGGTGCGCGCGCTTATCGACGCCCACGCGGAGCTCATCCTTGCCCCCTCCCTGGAGGAACCGATGTGGCAGGCGCGCGAGGTGATGACGCGGGCCCGGCGCATCGGGGAGTGGGAACGCGATCAAACCCATGAGAGCTTGCTGCCGTATCTGGAGGAAGAGTCCGCGGAGTTCGCCGAGGCGGTGCGGGAGCGCGCCTCTGACGCCGAGCTGCTCAAGGAGCTCGGTGATGTTTTCTTACAAGTCCTTTTCCATGCCGAGATTGCGGCGCGCCGCGGAGCTTTTAGCCTCGATGACGTCGCCATGTCCTTCGTCAACAAAATGCGCTCCCGCGCGCCCTACCTTTTTGACGGCACGGAGGACGTCGTGGAGGTAGAGGAGCAGGAGCGCCTGTGGGCCGAAGGTAAGGCCCGAGAAAAGGACTAGCCCTTCTGGATGATGGAGGACAGCAGAGGAGCGTAGTCGGTGAGCGTGGAGGACAGGCCAGTGCCGCCGGTGACGATGGTGTCTTCCTTAACGATCTTGCACTCGAGGGCACGGTCAGCGGTCTGGCCGGAGTACTTCACAGCGGCGAGGGCCAGCGGGCCGAGTTCCTCGGTGTTGCCCAGAGCCATGAGGTTCTTTGATAGCTGGTTGCGGGTGGTGTCCGGGCCGAGCAGCTCGCCCTCGGTCGTCTGATCGATCAGCGTCAGGGTGCTGCGGAGGGTGTTGCAGTCAGCATTCTGGATGCCCTGGGAAAGGAAGCCGCCCAACTCCTCGAGGGATGCGGCGGACGCGGTGGCGGGCACGACAGCACCCAGGGTGACAACAGCGGCAGCAGTGGCAGCGATACGACGGATGAACATGGAACTCCTTGAGATTGAAGAAAGGGCGTTGAAAGAACGTGCAGGACCGGCGTAGGCGCGGCGGACCGTTCATCGGTGCAGTGTAGCGCACAATGTTACGCATGGGAATAGTTTGACATAATTATCCAAAATATTTTTGCTTAGCTAGGTTTCTTTCGTCGCCAAGCGGCGCCCTCTGTGTCGGTCTAACCCACACGTGAAACCGTCTGTAGTATTCACCTTTATGACACAGGGGCTACGGAGGATTGGGGGCTGTGGCCTCGGCATTGTCTTGGCCATCATTCTGATCATTTCCCTGGTGGCGTGGAGTCTTTCCTTCCTTGATAAGCCTTCCCCGTTCCGGCAGCTGTCCCCCGTTCCGGAGGATCTTCCACCCGTCGGTGGGGCAGAGGTGCCCAATATTGACGTCGAAGCGCCAGGGCGCACCGCGGACAAATTGACGTGGTGGTCTGATCAGCTGGCCGACGCCACCAGCATCCCCGCCCAAGCTTTGCGGGCCTATGGAAACGCCGAATTGATCGCGCGGCAGTCGTGGCCGAACTGCAATCTGCGCTGGAATACCCTCGCCGGGATTGGCTGGGTGGAAACCCGTCACGGGACCTATAACGGCAATATCTTCCACCGTTCTTCACTCGATGAGAACGGTCACCCCGAGCCGCCCATCGTGGGTATCCCTCTCGACGGTACGAACAACACCACCCACGTTCCGGACAGCGATGGCGGCGTGTTTGATGGCGATACTGAGTTTGATCGGGCGGTAGGCCCCATGCAATTCATCCCGTCTTCGTGGGAGCATTTTGGTCGCGACGCCAACGGTGATGGCGTAGCCGATCCAAATCAAATCGATGATGCCGCGCTGGGTGCTGCCGCCTTGTTGTGTTTCGGGGATAGGGACCTTTCGACGCCGGAAGGCTGGCGCTCAGCCATCCTCAATTACAACCAATCCGAGGATTACCTGCGTAAAGTGGCCGCTGCGGCGAATTCCTATGCCATCGAACAGCCTGCGACGTCCTAGCGCCTTTCTAGATCTTTATCACGTTGTCCGTTTCCGCCCGACACGTTCCGAAGTTTTCTGGAACAATTGGCTGCAGGTGGTTTGGGAGCCCCTCCCAGAACACGAACCCAAGATCAATTTGGCTCTATAGGAGTGAAAGCAGCATGGCTGACATCATCCACGTAATGGCACGCGAAATTCTTGATTCCCGCGGCAACCCCACCGTTGAGGCTGAAGTATTCCTCGACGATGGAGCACGCGGTGTGGCCGGCGTTCCGTCTGGCGCTTCCACCGGTGTTCACGAGGCTCACGAGTTGCGTGACGGGGGTGACCGCTACTTGGGCAAGGGTGTTCTCAAGGCAGTTGAAAACGTCAACGAAGAGATTGCTGATGAACTTGCCGGCTTTGAGGCCGATGACCAGCGCCTGATCGACCAGGCCCTCATCAAGCTGGACGGTACTGATAACAAGTCCCGCCTCGGCGCCAACGCCATCCTGGGCGTCTCCATTGCCGCTGCCAAGGCTGCTGCCGAGTCTGCTGGCCTGCCGCTCTACCGCTACGTCGGTGGCCCGAACGCTCACGTCCTGCCCGTTCCGATGATGAATATTCTCAACGGTGGCTCCCACGCTGATTCCGGCGTGGATGTCCAGGAGTTCATGATTGCTCCGATCGGCGCAGAGTCCTTCTCCGAGGCGCTGCGCCAGGGTGCCGAGGTCTACCACGCCCTCAAGAACGTCATCAAGGACAAGGGACTGTCCACCGGTCTGGGCGACGAGGGCGGCTTCGCCCCGTCCGTCGAGTCCACCAAGGCTGCACTCGACCTCATCGTTGACGCAATCAAGAAGGCCGGTCTGAAGCCGGGCGAGGACATCGCCCTGGCACTCGACGTTGCTTCCTCCGAGTTCTTTAAGGATGGCAAGTACCACTTCGAGGGCGGCGAGCACACCGCTGAGGAGATGGCCAAGGTCTACGAGGATCTCGTTGCCAACTACCCGATTGTGTCCATCGAGGACCCGCTGCAGGAAGATGACTGGGAGGGCTACACCAAGCTCACCGCAGCCATCGGTGACAAGGTCCAGATCGTGGGCGATGACTTCTTCGTCACCAACCCGGCCCGCCTCCAGGAGGGCATCGAGAAAAAGGCAGCCAACGCACTGCTGGTGAAGGTTAACCAGATCGGCACCCTGACCGAGACCTTCGACGCCGTCGAGCTGGCTCACCGCAACGGCTACCGCACCATGATGTCCCACCGTTCCGGCGAGACCGAGGACACCACCATTGCTGACCTCGCGGTTGCCCTCAACTGCGGCCAGATCAAGACCGGTGCCCCGGCACGTTCTGAGCGCGTGGCCAAGTACAACCAGCTGCTGCGCATCGAGCAGGAGCTCAGCGACGCAGCCGTCTACGCCGGCCGCTCCGCATTCCCGCGCTTCCAGGGCTAATTTCTAGGAGTAGCCGGGAACCGGCCACTCGCTGAGATAGCGTCTAAGCGAAAGGTGTCACAGGAAACTGTGGCACCTTTTTTCGTCGGGGTGACCTCCGTGGTGCTGTGACGCATGTTATTTCTGAGACACGACGCGCGCCGCGCACTACCTGGGCTGTAGCGGGATACAATGACTTCCCGATGGCACGCACTACTTCTTCCCGCACGAAGCGCCGGAACACCGTTCCGGTCCACACGCGTGCCCGCGACGCTCAGCGCACCAAGCCGAAGAAGAATCCGACCCAGCCTAAGGGTCTCGACATTCTGGGAGTGGGCGTCATTATTGCCGTTGTGCTCGTAGTCCTCTTAACCATTGCCGTTCCGCTGCGCAATTACTACCACGGCCAGTCGGAGATAGCGCGCCTGGAAAGCTCCATCGCCGCCAAACAGGAGCAGAAAGAAAACCTCCTCACCGAGATTGATAAATACCGTTCGGAGGAATACGTCAAACAAGAAGCGCGCCGCCGCTTCGGTGTGATGGATGAAGGAGAAACCGCGTTCCGCATCATGGATCCGCGGATGGACTCAGGCGATACGGTGACCTCGGAACGCCGCGAGGACGTCGACGAGCGCGCGTGGTACACGGTGCTGTGGGATTCGGTGTCACAGGATGCTGAGACCCCACCGAACACTGAAACCCCACCGGAAGCGGAGAACCCGCCGGAAGACCTAGTCGAAGCTCCTGCTGAATAGGATGCACCCGCGCCTCCGTGTCACAATGGTTCCTATGACCGTGACCGATGCTGATCTTGAAGTCGTCCGCGAACAATTGGGCCGCACCCCGCGCGGCGTCGTGGACATTGCTTACCGCACCCCCGACGGAGCTCCTGCTGTGATTAAGACGGCGCCTAAGCTTCCCGACGGCACTCCGTTTCCTACCCTCTATTACCTCACCGATCCGCGCCTGACCGCCGAGGCATCGCGCCTTGAAGTTGCCCACGTCATGAAGTGGATGGAGCAGCGTCTCGCGGCGGATGAGGACTTGCAGAAGGACTACCAGGCAGCGCATGAACACTACCTGGAAACCCGCAATGCCATGGAGGATTTGGGCACTGATTTTTCCGGTGGCGGCATGCCTGAGCGCGTTAAGTGCCTCCACGTGCTTATTGCTTATGCCTTGGCAGAAGGCCCGGGCCGGGTGCGCTTTGGCACCGAGGCCGTCGCGATGGCTGCAGAACACGGTAAACTCCGGGGAAGCGCCATCCCGGAGGATTGGCCCACCGTGGGGGACCTGGGCATTGATATGACCCAGTTTGATTTTTCTAACGCCGGTTAAGAGAAAGGCTAGCCTTATGACTCGCGTCGCTGCTGTCGACTGCGGAACCAACTCCATCCGCCTGCTCATCAGTGAGATCCAAGAGGATGGCAAGATTCGGGATATCTCCCGCACGATGGAGATCGTCCGCCTCGGACAGGGCGTCGACGCCACCGGTGAATTCGAGCCGGAAGCACTCGCACGGACTCGTGCGGCCCTCGAAGAATACGTCAAGCAGATGAAGTTTGAGAAGGTTGAGCGCGTGCGGATGGTGGCAACCTCGGCAACGCGTGATGCCAAAAACCACCGCGAGTTCTTCGATATGACCGAGGAGCTTCTTAGTCAGGTCCAGCCGGGTGCCCGCGCGGAGATCATTTCCGGGGAGGAGGAAGCACTGCTGTCCTTCACCGGTGCGGTGGGGGACCTGCGCTCTGAGAAGGGGCCCTACTGTGTCATCGACTTGGGCGGCGGTTCGACGGAGTTCGTCGTTGGGACAATCGACGGCGAGATTCTCGGCTCCCACTCTGCTCAGATGGGCTGCGTGCGCCTCACTGAGCGCATGATGCGCAACGATCCGCCTACCGAAGCAGAAATAGAGATCGCTACTGATTACGTCGCTGAACGCATGGCTGAAGTGGAAAAGATCGTGCCCATCGACAAGGCCCAAACCTTTGTCGGCTGCGCCGGTACCTTCACGACGCTCTCGGCGCTGGCGCAGGGCATGGAACGCTACGATGCTGACTCCATCCACGGATCCGAGCTGCGCTTCGACGCGCTGCGGGTGCTCACCCGACAGATGATCGGTTTGTCCTCGGACGTGAGGGCCCTCAACCCCGTCATCCACCCGGGCCGCGCCGATGTCATCGGCGGCGGCTGCGTGGCCGTGGAGGGCATCATGACGATGATTGAGCGCAACAGTGATGCTCGTTCCTTCTTCATCAGTGAGAAGGACATTCTCGATGGCATCATTAGCGGCCTCGTCGCAAACTAAGCGAACTAAGTCGGCACCGTCCCGCGGACCGGCACAGTTCTACGGATGCCGACCCTATTTTCGGCATGTGTCCACCCGTGCCCTAAGATAAGTGGGCACGGTTTGGCCCCCATAGCCCAATCGGCAGAGGCAGTCGACTTAAAATCGATTCAGTGTGGGTTCGAGTCCCACTGGGGGCACCATGACCAGCGGAAATGCTGGAAAAATTGGAGCAAAAAGTGAAAACCCTCTAAAAACCGGCCCTTCCGGTTTTAGAGTGCGTT
>NZ_KV821946.1:3347-5284 GCF_001815785.1 Corynebacterium sp. HMSC056F09 | reverse complement strand
TGCCACGGTGACTGTCACGGTTGAGCAGCCGGATGCTCCCGAGGCCGATGTGTCCGTGGATGCTATCCCGGACATGAAGGTTCCCCGTGGTGAAAAGGTTTCCATCCCGGTAAAGGCAACTGATGGTGCGGAGGTAGCCGTTGATGGTCTGCCTGAGTTCCTGAAGTACAACCCGGATACCAACGCGATCGAGGGCGAGGTGCCGGCAGATGCTGAGCTGAAGTCCTATGACATCAAGGTCAAGGCGACCAAGGATGGAAAGAATGCCTCGGATGAGTTCAAGCTCACGGTAACCGAGCGGATGATCGAGGATCCGGACACTGATGGTGACGGTATCCCTGATTCTCAGGATCCCGACATTGATGGTGATGGTGTCAACAACTCTGATGAGAAGGCTGCTGGCACTGACCCGTACAACCCGGATACCGATGGCGACGGCGTCAACGATGGTGACGAGGACACCGACGGTGACGGCAAGCCGAACAAGGACGAGTCCAACCCGAATGAGGACAAGATCACCGATAAGGATGGTGATGGCATCCCGGACATCATTGACCGTGATGATGAGGATGGTCCGAAGGGTGACAAGGACGGCGACGGCATCATCAATGAAGAGGACCCGGACGCTGACGGCGATGGTGTTTCTAATGATGATGAGAAGGAAGCCGGTCTTGATCCGTTGAACCCGGATACCGATGGTGACGGCGTCAACGATGGTGACGAGGACACTGACGGTGACGGTAAGAAGAACCGTGATGAGTCTGAGGTTCCTGAGGGTCCGGTTAAGGACGAGGACGGCGACGGCCTTGGCGATACCGGTGTTACCGATAAGGATCCGGAGGACGGCAAGGCTGACATCACCGATGGTCCGCTGACCAACGACACTGACAAGGACGGCATCCCGGATGCTGTTGACCCGGATATCGATGGTGATGGTGTCAACAACACCGACGAGAAGGTTGCTGGCACTGACCCGTACAACCCGGATACCGATGGTGACGGCGTCAACGATGGTGATGAGGACGCTGACGGTGATGGCAAGACCAACGCTGAGGAGTCTGACCCGACTGTTGATGAGTCCAAGGACTCTGACGGTGATGGCATCCCGGACATCATTGATAAGGATGACGAGGATGGCCCGAAGGGTGACAAGGACGGCGACGGCATCATCAACGAAGAGGACCCGGACGCTGACGGCGACGGTGTTTCTAATGATGATGAGAAGGCCGCTGGCCTGAACCCGTTGAACCCGGATACCGATGGTGACGGCGTCAACGATGGTGACGAGGACACTGACGGTGACGGTAAGAAGAACCGTGATGAGTCTGAGGTTCCTGAGGGCAAGGTTGAAGACAAGGACGGCGACGGCCTTGGCGATACCGGTATCACCGATAAGAACAACAACGGTGTTGCTGACTTGGTTGATAAGCCAGGTAAGAAGCCTTCTAACCCGTCGTACCCGGACTACCCGTCCTGGCCGATTGATCCGAACAAGCCGGGCGAGGATGACAAGCCTGGTGATAAAGATCCGAAGGACAAGGACACCGATGGTGACGGTCTGACTGACGAGCAGGAGAAGGAGCTTGGCACCGATCCGAATAAGGCTGACACCGATGGTGACGGCATCAATGACGGTGACGAGGTAGACGGCTCCAAGAACCCGTTCGATAAGGACGGCAACAAGGTTAAGCCGGGTGAGAAGGGTGCTCCGACTGACCCGAAGAAGGCTGATACCGATGGTGACGGCACCAACGATGGTGACGAGGTCACTGGTTCCAAGAACAACGGCAAGCCGACTGATCCGAATAACCCGGACTCCAAGCCGGAGAAGGACCCGAACGGTTCCTCGAAGTTGCCTGACTGGAATGGTTCTTCCAACCTGTCTGAGCGTTGCATCAACACCGGTTTGGGTATTGGTATCCCGCTGCTGTTCCTGA
>NZ_KV821946.1:0-3247 GCF_001815785.1 Corynebacterium sp. HMSC056F09 | reverse complement strand
TAACGGCCCGTTGGCTGACCAGGTCAATGGCATCAATGCTCAGCTGAAGCGCTTCGGTGCTGATTACCAGCAGGCTGCTGGTGCTGTGGCTCTGATTGCTGCTGGTGCTTTGGCTATCGGCCTGTTGGCTGATGCTTGTGCACCGGGTGCTGGCGAGGGATCCTCCAAGTAAGAGGAAGACCGCGATAACCGAGGGCCAGCCGGCCCCCGTGGCCGGCTGACACGCTAGAAGGTCAGTCTGTAGCGCCAAGCCCCCTTTCCCACTGTTTCCCTGCGGTGGGTAAAGGGGGCTTTGGCGATCTTGCACCCCCGGGCCGGAGCCCGGGGCACCGTGTCGTCGTGGGGTGCGGTGAGTTTGGGTGGTTGTGGGGAATCGGGGGACGTCGCCAAGCAGCGCGGCGTGAAATGTGTGCGATAATTCGAGAATGACTACCGTAGGCGACATCGCAGGCCAGATCGGAACCCCCTTAACAGGAAGCGCTACCAAGGTGCTGCTCCTGGGGGCGGGCGAGCTGGGCAAGCAGTTGGTAATAGCCTTTCAGAATCTGGGGCTCGAGGTGCACGCTGTGGACCGCTACGCAGGAGCACCCGCGCAGCAGCTTGCGCACTTTAGCTACATCGCAGACATTAGGGACCCGCAGAAGGTGTGGGAGCTTACTGAGCGAATCAAGCCGGACTATGTGGTCCCGGAGGTGGAGACTGTCGCGGTGGAGGCGCTCAAGCGCATTGAGGAAGAAGTAGGCGCTACGGTTGTGCCGACGGCGCGGGCTTGTGAGCTCACGCAGTCCCGTGAGAGCGTGCGTGAGGTGGCTGAGAGTATCGGTCTTCCTGTGACGGCGTATCGCTTTGCTGAGACTGCTGAGGAGCTGCAGGAGGCAGTGGGGGAGTTGGGGCTGCCGTGCATCGTGAAGCCGGATATTACGACCTCCGGTAAGGGGCACGTTCTTCTTAAGGAAGAGGAAGAAATAGAGGAAACGTGGGCCATGGTGCGCCACGTGTCTACCGACCACAAGCGTGTGGTGGTGGAGCGCTTCGTTGATTTTGATTATGAGGTCACGTTGTTGGCGGTGCGTTCCATTGATCCGGCTACTGGGAAAATGGCGACGTGGTTTAGTGAGCCCATTGGCCACCGCCATGAGAACGGTGACTTGGTGGAGTCTTGGCAGCCTATGGCGATGAGTGAAGATGCGCTGGCGAATGCGCGGTCGGTTGCGGCGCGTATCTCTAACGAGCTGGGCGGGCGCGGTGTTTATGGCGTTGAGCTGTTCGTGGCGGGTGATGAGGTGTACTTCTCTTCTGTTTCGCCGCGTCCTTTGGATACTGCGATGCTGACTGGATACACACAGCGCTTCTCTGAGTTTGAGCTGCATGTCCGCGCAATGTTGGGCTTCCCGATTGATGTGACATTGGTGAGCCCCGGTGCGGCGGTCATTCTGCACGCGGATGCAGAGCTTGATGACGTCTCCTATTCCGGCCTCGATGCCGCTCTGGCTTATGAGGAGACGGACGTGCGTCTGTTTGGTAAGCCGTGGGCATATGCCGGGCGCCGCATGGGCATGGTGGCCACGACTGCTGAGGACGTTGAGACGGCCCGCGATAGGGCAGCGCTCGCGGCGGCGAAGATTACTGTGGCGCCGGGCTCGTCTTCTGGGGCAGACCAGGTGGATGCGCAGCCTGTGACTCCCGCTGGCTCGCCGGTCTCCGACATCGAGGTTATTGAGGTTCCCGAGCCGGTCGTCGACGTTGATCCGAAGCTCACGCGTTCCGCGGATGTTTAATGAGGACTCGGCGAGACATAAAAATGATTAATGGGGTAGTGGCCTTAAGCCCCGTGGGGTGAGGTTTCTAATGGGGAATGGCGGCCTGCTTTGTGCACGGCCGTTTCGCGTGTCTGCGAGGTGTAGCGGCAAGGGCGCTAAGTGCTCGCGAGTACGAGCTTTCGCGGGCCTTGGGGTGCTATAAGGTCGCAGGGGATCGTAGGTATCGCAGGTGCTTACAAGGGGATTAGGCCAGCGGGGGCGCGCACGGGGGCTGTTTGCGCTGGCGGAAGGTTTCCTTGCGCAATCCGGATGGGCGAAAACTGATATGCAAACTTAGTAAATCTTAGGTTGAGTATTATAAGAAATATTTAGAAGTTGACGGCGTTAACAGAAAATAGAACGAATGGGCGATAAATAGCAACCGTTCGGCTTAAATGCGGGTTCATGCAGGGGAAATGTACTCCGCCGTGGGTATAAGCAAAATTTATGGAGCAATGAGATACCTTGCAGCTTCCTGTGCTGAATGATATTCTCCTGAGTGGACTATAAGAGTTCGTGAGATTCCTAAGAAGAATCGCCGGTCAAGGTGTAAAAACCTACGTCCAGATTTCAGATTGGTTCAGTGGTTTAAGGCTGCTGTGCAGAAAGCTTGTAGACATTCACATCATTCGAAGAGGAAACGATGAGTAGATTAAGGAATATCTCCAGAGAGGGGTGGATGGTCTTTACTGCTGTGCTTACGGCAATTGCAGTAATTGCGGCCATGGTTACCGTTCCCTGGGCGAAGGCTGGCGCGGCCGAGCCGACTGATTTCGTGCCTAACACGACGTTGGGTGCTGAAAATAAGAAGATTGGCGGAGACCATAGCTGGGGCCAGCTTGTGTGGGCTGGACAGCCGCCAAAAGGTGCGAAGAATCCCCACACGGACAACGATGTCGGATGGGGCTGGTGTATTGATTACACTGTTGCCGATCCTATGCTCAAGACGGGCAGCTACAAGAAGTCCACTGCAGGGGCGATTCGCTTTGATGACCCGAAGTTTCAAAATGCGGCGATCGGAGTTGCTCTGAAGCTGCGTGATGCTACGGCGGCTGGCGATAAGAAACTTGCTAATCGGTACAGCGTTTATTTGGCAGCGCTCGTCTCTGATGCGTCGGGTAGGGCTGCCGCGATTAAGTTTATTCACGCAAATGACGGGGGTGATACCTCTGGTCTGGCACGTCCGCTCCACGGATTTGACGGCAACTCCGAGGACTTTACGGCGAACACGGGGCTGCGCATTCTAAAGGACAATGCGCAAACGCTCGACGAGCAGTTTGAAGCCGATCCGTCGGTCACTATCCCTGAGCAGCCGGCGGATGCCTTCATCACTGTGGTTGGCCCTAACGGCATAATCACTCATAACAGTGGTGGGGGACAGCGTGTGGTTCCTATTGACCAGCCTGGTCTTCCAGATGAGTCTGTTGAGCCGAAGATTTCGACGAATG
>NZ_KV821945.1:152778-153171 GCF_001815785.1 Corynebacterium sp. HMSC056F09 | reverse complement strand
GGCTCATCCCCGCTCACGCGGGGAGCACGCGAGCTCGAAACGGGTGAGGTAGAGCTTTCCGGGCTCATCCCCGCTCACGCGGGGAGCACCGGTGTGACAGCCATGTAGTTACCTCCATGTGGGGCTCATCCCCGCTCACGCGGGGAGCACGAGCCGCGACCGTAAGACGGTGCTGACGGATGGGGCTCATCCCCGCTCACGCGGGGAGCACCGGTGTGACAGCCATGTAGTTACCTCCATGTGGGGCTCACCCCCGCTCACGCGGGGAGCACGAGCCGCGACCGTAAGACGGTGCTGACGGATGGGGCTCATCCCCGCTCACGCGGGGAGCACGTTGTAGAGGCGTGTGGTGCCTTTGGTGATGAGGGCTCATCCCCGCTCACGCGGGGAGCA
>NZ_KV821945.1:152468-152678 GCF_001815785.1 Corynebacterium sp. HMSC056F09 | reverse complement strand
GGCTCATCCCCGCTCACGCGGGGAGCACGGGGACGGCATGCATGGTGAGTGCACCCACCCGGGCTCATCCCCGCTCACGCGGGGAGCACGAGCCGCGACCGTAAGACGGTGCTGACGGATGGGGCTCATCCCCGCTCACGCGGGGAGCACCGCCAGTCGTCTATCGTGTCATCCATGTAGACGGGCTCATCCCCGCTCACGCGGGGAGCA
>NZ_KV821945.1:152161-152368 GCF_001815785.1 Corynebacterium sp. HMSC056F09 | reverse complement strand
CTCATCCCCGCTCACGCGGGGAGCACGGCGTGCCCTGGGTAATGCTTGTCCAGGTGTAGGGCTCATCCCCGCTCACGCGGGGAGCACACTATTGAGTTCTCATTCATCACGACCAACTGGGGCTCATCCCCGCTCACGCGGGGAGCACGTCACCACCTTCTAGGTGGGTGATGCCGACCTGGGCTCATCCCCGCTCACGCGGGGAGC
>NZ_KV821945.1:151790-152061 GCF_001815785.1 Corynebacterium sp. HMSC056F09 | reverse complement strand
GGCTCATCCCCGCTCACGCGGGGAGCACGTGGCCGGTAAATTTGAGGTTGTTTCAGCATGGGGCTCATCCCCGCTCACGCGGGGAGCACCCTTGGCAGCCGACGCGGACGACTTAGCAGCCGGGCTCATCCCCGCTCACGCGGGGAGCACTCGCCGTCTGCGATGGTGACCATAGAGGTCTGCGGCTCATCCCCGCTCACGCGGGGAGCACTGTCGGCGGTGATGGACCTAACTTCAACGCGCCGGCTCATCCCCGCTCACGCGGGGAGCA